>NZ_JAPUBV010000010.1:0-1409 GCF_030397695.1 Janthinobacterium sp. SUN118
GTTCGGACCTCCAGGGCGTGTTACCGCACCTTCATCCTGGCCATGAGTAGATCACTTGGTTTCGGGTCTACACCCAGCGACTGATCGCCCTATTCGGACTCGATTTCTCTACGGCTTCCCTATTCGGTTAACCTTGCCACTGAATGTAAGTCGCTGACCCATTATACAAAAGGTACGCAGTCACGGAACAAGTCCGCTCCTACTGTTTGTATGCACACGGTTTCAGGATCTATTTCACTCCCCTTCCGGGGTTCTTTTCGCCTTTCCCTCACGGTACTGGTTCACTATCGGTCGATTACGAGTATTTAGCCTTGGAGGATGGTCCCCCCATATTCAGACAGGATGTCACGTGTCCCGCCCTACTTGTCGTACGCTTAGTACCACCGGTCCGATTTCACATACGGGGCTATCACCCGCTATGGCTCCTATTTCCAGAGGATTCTGTTATCGGTCCGACTATCACGTACAGGCTCTTCCCATTTCGCTCGCCGCTACTTTGGGAATCTCGGTTGATTTCTTTTCCTGCAGCTACTTAGATGTTTCAGTTCGCCGCGTTCGCCTTGCATACCTATGTATTCAGTATGCAATACCCTAAAAGGGTGGGTTGCCCCATTCGGAAATCTGCGGATCAAAGTGTGTTTGCTCACTCCCCGCAGCTTATCGCAAGCTACTACGTCCTTCATCGCCTGTAATCGCCAAGGCATCCACCATGTGCACTTATTCGCTTGTCCCTATAACGTTAGCCTCTGATAATCGAAATCATCAAAGAGCGTTACAGGGATAAGAAAGTACAACGTTGTTGCTTGTTTGTTGATACATACAATCATTACCCATTGAGCCGCCTCATGTATTGCTACATGTATAGACTCAATCAATAAATAATCTTTACTTCTTCCAGATTGTTAAAGAACGAAACAGCTTTGATCGCTAAAAGATCAAACCTAAACCCAAGTCTTGTTGACCGGCTTACGTTTGCACTTTCGGGTAAAACGTGGTGGAGGATGACGGGATCGAACCGACGACCCCCTGCTTGCAAAGCAGGTGCTCTCCCAGCTGAGCTAATCCCCCTGGGTGTGTTACTGGCAGGTCTGGCTGGACTAGCGTCCACCTTACCCCCGGGTTTGTTTTTACTGGTAGGGCTGGTTGGACTCGAACCAACGACCCCCGCGTTATCAACACGGTGCTCTAACCAGCTGAGCTACAGCCCCAACGCGGTGCTACTACGACTACTGTTTCTTCTCTTACTAACAGCCGATAAGTGTGAACATTTGATGCGTGAATCATTGCTGATTCGTGCAAACTCTAGAAAGGAGGTGATCCAGCCGCACCTTCCGATACGGCTACCTTGTTACGACTTCACCCCAGTCACGAATCCTACCGTGGTAAGCGCCCTCCTTACGGTTAAGCTA
>NZ_JAPUBV010000011.1:0-1390 GCF_030397695.1 Janthinobacterium sp. SUN118
GACGAGTGAACTTGTTCACGAAGCAATCGGAAGTGGTTCCAAGAAAAGCCTCTAAGCTTCAGTCATACGAGACCGTACCGCAAACCGACACAGGTGGGCGAGATGAGTATTCTAAGGCGCTTGAGAGAACTCGGGAGAAGGAACTCGGCAAATTGGTACCGTAACTTCGGGAAAAGGTACGCCCCGGTAGCTTGATTGGTTTACTCCATGAGGGTGAAAGGGTTGCAATAAACTGGTGGCTGCGACTGTTTAATAAAAACACAGCACTCTGCAAACACGAAAGTGGACGTATAGGGTGTGACGCCTGCCCGGTGCTGGAAGATTAAATGATGGGGTGCAAGCTCTTGATTGAAGTCCCAGTAAACGGCGGCCGTAACTATAACGGTCCTAAGGTAGCGAAATTCCTTGTCGGGTAAGTTCCGACCTGCACGAATGGCGTAACGATGGCCACACTGTCTCCTCCCGAGACTCAGCGAAGTTGAAATGTTTGTGATGATGCAATCTACCCGCGGCTAGACGGAAAGACCCCATGAACCTTTACTGTAGCTTTGCATTGGACTTTGAACCAATCTGTGTAGGATAGGTGGGAGGCTTTGAAGCGGGGACGCTAGTTCTCGTGGAGCCAACCTTGAAATACCACCCTGGTTTGTTTGAGGTTCTAACCTTGGTCCGTTATCCGGATCGGGGACAGTGCATGGTAGGCAGTTTGACTGGGGCGGTCTCCTCCTAAAGTGTAACGGAGGAGTTCGAAGGTACGCTAGATACGGTCGGACATCGTGTTGATAGTGCAATGGCATAAGCGTGCTTAACTGCGAGACTGACAAGTCGAGCAGGTACGAAAGTAGGACATAGTGATCCGGTGGTTCTGTATGGAAGGGCCATCGCTCAACGGATAAAAGGTACTCTGGGGATAACAGGCTGATTCCTCCCAAGAGTTCATATCGACGGGGGAGTTTGGCACCTCGATGTCGGCTCATCACATCCTGGGGCTGTAGCCGGTCCCAAGGGTATGGCTGTTCGCCATTTAAAGTGGTACGTGAGCTGGGTTTAAAACGTCGTGAGACAGTTTGGTCCCTATCTGCCGTGGGCGTTGGAAATTTGAAGGGGGCTGCTCCTAGTACGAGAGGACCGGAGTGGACGAACCTCTGGTGTACCGGTTGTCACGCCAGTGGCATTGCCGGGTAGCTAAGTTCGGAAGAGATAACCGCTGAAAGCATCTAAGCGGGAAACTTGCCTTGAGATGAGATTTCCCAGAGCCTTGAGCTCTTTGAAGGGTCGTTCGAGACCAGGACGTTGATAGGCTGGGTGTGGAAGTGCAGTAATGCATTAAGCTAACCAGTACTAATTGCCCGTACGGCTTGTCCCTATAACCTTAGCAGGTACAGAGGAT
>NZ_JAPUBV010000012.1:0-1247 GCF_030397695.1 Janthinobacterium sp. SUN118
TCAAAGTGTGTTTGCTCACTCCCCGCAGCTTATCGCAAGCTACTACGTCCTTCATCGCCTGTAATCGCCAAGGCATCCACCATGTGCACTTATTCGCTTGTCCCTATAACGTTAGCCTCTGATTACCTAAATAATCAAAGAGCGCTACAGGGATAAGAAAGTACAACGTTGTTGCTTGTTTGTTGATACATACAATCATTACCCATCGATTTGCTTTTTACGGCAAACCGATCAATAAATAATCTTTACTTCTTCCAGATTGTTAAAGAACATACAGCACTTAGTCTCGAAAAGACCAAACCTAAATTTAATCACCGATGTGATCAACTTACGTTTGAACTTTTGGTGGAGGATGACGGGATCGAACCGACGACCCCCTGCTTGCAAAGCAGGTGCTCTCCCAGCTGAGCTAATCCCCCTGAGATTTACTACAGAAACTGGTAGGGCTGGTTGGACTCGAACCAACGACCCCCGCGTTATCAACACGGTGCTCTAACCAGCTGAGCTACAGCCCCAAATGCTGTTCTTTATATTAACAGCCGATAAGTGTGAACATTTGATGCGTGAACCATTACTGATTCGTGCAAACTCTAGAAAGGAGGTGATCCAGCCGCACCTTCCGATACGGCTACCTTGTTACGACTTCACCCCAGTCACGAATCCTACCGTGGTAAGCGCCCTCCTTACGGTTAAGCTACCTACTTCTGGTAAAACCCGCTCCCATGGTGTGACGGGCGGTGTGTACAAGACCCGGGAACGTATTCACCGCGACATGCTGATCCGCGATTACTAGCGATTCCAACTTCATGCAGTCGAGTTGCAGACTACAATCCGGACTACGATACACTTTCTGCGATTAGCTCCCCCTCGCGGGTTGGCGGCGCTCTGTATGTACCATTGTATGACGTGTGAAGCCCTACCCATAAGGGCCATGAGGACTTGACGTCATCCCCACCTTCCTCCGGTTTGTCACCGGCAGTCTCATTAGAGTGCCCTTTCGTAGCAACTAATGACAAGGGTTGCGCTCGTTGCGGGACTTAACCCAACATCTCACGACACGAGCTGACGACAGCCATGCAGCACCTGTGTACTGGTTCTCTTTCGAGCACTCCCCAATCTCTCGGGGATTCCAGCCATGTCAAGGGTAGGTAAGGTTTTTCGCGTTGCATCGAATTAATCCACATCATCCACCGCTTGTGCGGGTCCCCGTCAATTCCTTTGAGTTTTAATCTTGCGACCGTACTCCC
>NZ_JAPUBV010000013.1:0-1011 GCF_030397695.1 Janthinobacterium sp. SUN118
GGATTCCAGCCATGTCAAGGGTAGGTAAGGTTTTTCGCGTTGCATCGAATTAATCCACATCATCCACCGCTTGTGCGGGTCCCCGTCAATTCCTTTGAGTTTTAATCTTGCGACCGTACTCCCCAGGCGGTCTACTTCACGCGTTAGCTGCGTTACCAAGTCAATTAAGACCCGACAACTAGTAGACATCGTTTAGGGCGTGGACTACCAGGGTATCTAATCCTGTTTGCTCCCCACGCTTTCGTGCATGAGCGTCAATCTTGACCCAGGGGGCTGCCTTCGCCATCGGTGTTCCTCCACATATCTACGCATTTCACTGCTACACGTGGAATTCTACCCCCCTCTGCCAGATTCTAGCCTTGCAGTCTCCAATGCAATTCCCAGGTTGAGCCCGGGGATTTCACATCAGACTTACAAAACCGCCTGCGCACGCTTTACGCCCAGTAATTCCGATTAACGCTTGCACCCTACGTATTACCGCGGCTGCTGGCACGTAGTTAGCCGGTGCTTATTCTTCAGGTACCGTCATTAGCAAGAGATATTAGCTCTCACCGTTTCTTCCCTGACAAAAGAGCTTTACAACCCGAAGGCCTTCTTCACTCACGCGGCATTGCTGGATCAGGCTTTCGCCCATTGTCCAAAATTCCCCACTGCTGCCTCCCGTAGGAGTCTGGACCGTGTCTCAGTTCCAGTGTGGCTGGTCGTCCTCTCAGACCAGCTACTGATCGATGCCTTGGTAGGCTTTTACCCTACCAACTAGCTAATCAGATATCGGCCGCTCCACGAGCATGAGGTCTTGCGATCCCCCACTTTCATCCTTAGATCGTATGCGGTATTAGCGTAACTTTCGCTACGTTATCCCCCACTCTAGGGTACGTTCCGATATATTACTCACCCGTTCGCCACTCGCCACCAGAGCAAGCTCCGTGCTGCCGTTCGACTTGCATGTGTAAGGCATGCCGCCAGCGTTCAATCTGAGCCAGGATCAAACTCTTCAGTTTAATCTCTGTT